>DASZWJ010000016.1 GCA_035546635.1 Gammaproteobacteria bacterium | reverse complement strand
GTTACTAATACATGTCCTGTTTAATTTATTTAAGAATGCTATCTATTTTATCCGCAAGGCAGGCAAAGGAAACATCCATATTTGGTTGGAACATCATCCAAGGCATAACCAGATTCATTTTAAAGACACAGGTGCGGGTATCAAATCTGAAAATCTACCAAAAATTTTTGATCCTTTTTTCACCGTTGATACCAACAAAGGCACTGGCATTGGCTTAGCCTTTTGCGCCATGACCTTAAAAAGCTTCGGCGGCAGTATCACCTGCCAATCAGAATGGCAAGAATACACCGAATTCATTCTCACTTTTCCAAGGAAACCAACCCAACAGGAGTAACCATGCAAATATCCGCACTTTATCACCCAACGCAAATTGTGTTGTTAGACGATGATGCTGAATTTATTAGTAGTCTTTCATTAGCCCTGTCAGACCAGTTTAAATGTCAGCTATTCACCGCCCCAGCTCAAGCACAAGTATTCCTCTTAAATAACCACAGCTGGCAAAATGCATTAAAATCACAATATTTGCAATTGCAAGATGAAGAGTTTAGTAAATTTTCTATCGATGTTGAAATCATCAACATTCATCAGGAAATATTTAACTCTAAACGTTTTGAAAGAGCTGGAATACTGGTAGTTGATTATGACATGCCCAGTCAAAATGGTTTGGAAGTGGCGCGTATGCTAAAGTCAAGAATACCCCTAAAAGTTATTCTGCTGACTGGCGAAGCCGACCAACACACGGCAATAGCCGCTTTTAATCAAAAAGAAATTGATCGGTTTTTATTAAAAAGCCATCCAAATTATCATGAGCAGTTAATTCGCTACATCAATGAACTTCAACAGGATTATTTTGCAGAATTATCCATTGCCGTATTAGAGCCGCTTCTAATCCAGAAAAATCACCCACTACAAGATAATCACTATCAGAAATTATTTCAGGAAACCAAAAAAAAATACCAAGCAATAGAACATTATTTGCTCGATCAATCGGGTAGTTTTTTAATGTTGAATGCACATGGCGAACCCACTTGGTTGATCGTGCGCACACCAGCTGATATAGAGCTGTTTTATGATATGGCTGCCACTGAAAAATCTGTGCCCAAAAAAATCCTAGCCAGTTTGGCGAATAAAACCAAACTAGTCTGCCTTCCACCTGAGAGCCTTGTGATACCCGCCTTTAAAGACTGGGTCATTCAAGATGCTATCCAATTACCCGATAGAGAAATGTATTACTGTATTGTTGAAGGTTGGTACACTCAGAATCCCTGTCAGACTATAACCAGTTATCAATCTTTTCTAGAGGGTATTTAACCCACACATTGAGAAGGAGCATTGTAATCAATGCAAGGTATCATGCGATGTCGCATGAAGCATCAAGCTTTGAATTGTTTTAGGTGTCAATACATAGCCCCTATGCTTTAAAGCAGACACAAGGGATTGCGAGCGCTCATTTCTATCAGGGATAGACTCTACCTCACTAAGCGCATTATTATAATCTTCCAGCGCTTGGTTATAAGCTTTCATGGGGTCATGGCTTATATAATCCATGCGGACACTTTCAATTAACACTTCCGGTGGTTCCTTATCAGTAACTACTGCAACGGCGGGCATATGTTCCTCTCCAACGACGCAAATACAAGGCACAAAACGACCCATAGGCTGGCTTTCCATAAGTAACACTCCTTTTTCATTTGGAAATACAGAACTTATTTTATCTTACCTGTAAATTTTTCACTACCGTAAAGGCACCCTGTAATTCCGGTCTAGATGGGCGCAGATTGCTGCGTCGAAACCTTGCGCCATTCCTTGTCATTTTTCAAGATATAGTCCACCGCTTGAATGAAAAATTCCCCCGTGCGCTCAATCCCAGCCCATTGGCAATAAGCTTTGACTTCATTCAACAGGTTTTCACTTAAT
>DASZWJ010000015.1 GCA_035546635.1 Gammaproteobacteria bacterium | reverse complement strand
GTTACTAATACATGTCCTGTTTAATTTATTTAAGAATGCTATCTATTTTATCCGCAAGGCAGGCAAAGGAAACATCCATATTTGGTTGGAACATCATCCAAGGCATAACCAGATTCATTTTAAAGACACAGGTGCGGGTATTAAACCCGAAAATCTACCAAAAATTTTTGATCCTTTCTTTACGATGGATACTAACAAAGGCACCGGCATTGGCTTAGCATTTTGTGCCATGACCTTAAAAAGCTTCGGCGGCAGTATCACCTGCCAATCAGAATGGCAAGAATACACCGAATTCATTCTCACTTTTCCAAGGAAGTTAACCCAACAGGAGTAAACCATGCAAATATCTGCACTTTATCACCCCACACAAATTGTCTTATTAGACGATGATGCTGAATTTATTAACAGTCTTTCATTAGCCATGTCAGACCAGTTTAAATGTCAGCTATTCACCACGCCAGTGCAAGCACAACAATTCCTCTTAAATAACCATAGCTGGCAAAATGCATTAAAAGCACAATACTTGCAGTTGCAGGAAGAGGAGTTCAGCAAATTTTCTGTGGATATTGAAATCTCCAACATCCATCAGGAAATATTTAACTCTAAACGCTTTGAAAGAGCTGGGATACTGGTGGTCGATTATGACATGCCCAGTCAAAATGGTTTGGAAGTGGCGCGTATGCTAAAGTCAAGAATTCCCCTAAAAGTTATTCTGCTGACTGGCGAAGCCGACCAACACACGGCAATAGCCGCTTTTAATCGGAGAGAAATTGATCGATTTATATTAAAAAGCGATCCAAATTATCATGAGCAGTTAATCCGCTACATCAATGAACTTCAACATGACTATTTTGCAGAATTATCTACTGCGATATTAGAACCGCTTCTAATCCAGAAAGATCACCCACTACAAGATAATCACTATCAGAAATTATTTCAGGACGCCAAAGCAAAACACCAGGCTTTAGAGTATTATTTGCTCGATCAATCCGGTAGTTTTTTAATGTTGAATGCCAATGGCGAACCCACTTGGTTAATCGTGCGTACACCAGCTGATATAGAGCTGTTTTATGATATGGCTGCCACTGAAAAATCTGTACCCAAAAAAATCCTAGCCAGTTTGGCGAATAAAACTAAACTAGTCTGCCTTCCACCTGAGAGCCTTGTGATACCCGCCTTTAAAGACTGGGTCATTCAAGATGCCATCCAATTACCCGATAGAGAAATGTATTACTGTATTGTTGAAGGTTGGTACACTCAGAATCCCTGTCAGACTATAACCAGTTATCAATCTTTTCTAGAGGGCATTTAACCCACACATTGAGTAAGGAACATTGTAATCAATGCAAGGTATCATGCGACGTAGCATTAAGCATCAAACTTTGAATTGTTTTAGGTGTCAATACATAGCCTTTTTGCTTTAAAGCAGACACCAGGGATTGCGAGCGCTCATTTCTATCGTGATAGACTCAACCTCGTTAAGCGCATTATTATAATCTTCCAGCGCTTGGTTATAAGCTTTCATGGGTCATGGCTTATATAATCCATTCGGACACTTTCAATTAACACTTCGGGTGGTTTCTTTATCAGTAACTACTGCAACGGCGGGCATATGTTCCTCTCCAACGGTGCAAATACAAGGCACAAAACGACCCATAGGCTGCCTTTCCATAAGTAGCACTCCTTTTTCAATTGGAATATATGACTTATTTTATCTTAACTGTAAATTTTTCACTAATGTAAAAGGTACTTTGTAATTCCGGCCTAGGTAAGCGTGGATTGCTGCGTCGAAACCTTGCGCCATTCCTTGTCATTTTTCAAGATATAGTCCACCGCTTGAATGAAAAATTCCCCCGTGCGCTCAATCCCAGCCCATTGGCAATAAGCTTTGACTTCATTCAACAGGTTTTCACTTAAT
>DASZWJ010000014.1 GCA_035546635.1 Gammaproteobacteria bacterium | reverse complement strand
GGCACTTCATCAACCACATAACACTCTAACTCGTAATCGGTAGTTTTCAAAATTTTTAAATCCATACGCACGTCTTTGAATCAACTTCATCTTGCGATGGAACCCTTCTGTTATTCCATTATTCTTAGTAAACCGCCACATCCTCACTACTTCTTCTCGCCATTGATAGAGCGTTTTGCCTAAAGTCCTTAATGGCTTAAATGGGCTTTGTTTTAATTCTTTTATTCGCTCTAAAAATAGGGGTATTAAATGTTTACACTGCCTTGCTTTCCGGTGCTTATACATCAACAACTCATGTAGCTGCTGTTTAAAATCATAGATCGCTTTGATCGCCGGCTGTTGCTCTAGGTATTCGTCTCTCTTCTTCTTGCGCTTCTCACATAGATTTTCAGGTTTTGTTCTTAGCGCAGCCAATAATCCGCGCTGATACTTCATTTCCACATCGATACTTTGATAGGTCTGTAAACACATGTGATTCAATAAACGAACCACATGGAATCGATCTGCTACCACCAATGCATTTGGGAAATACTGACGGATTAATTGCCTGTAAGAACTACTTAAATCAATACAGATGACTCTTACCCTTTCTTTTCCTTTTAATTGCGATAAATAACTTTTTAAGTCTTGCGCGGATTTGCCTTTCACTACGTCAAATATCCGATGATGACGCAAATCGCATAATGTCGTCGCAAACCCTTGCTTTTTACTAAAAAAATGTTCGTCAATGCCTAGAACCATCGGGCATTGCTGTTGCAGCCTTTCTTGATGCTCTAGCTTGTAACGCTGATGATACCAGCGTTCTAACGTGGCTTTGCCTAAGTGATAGGTTTTAGCCAAGGATTTAGCAGATACGCCTTCCGTATGCTGATGATAAATCTCAAACTTTAGTCGTTCTGTCGAGCGTTGATGTTTGCCAATCCCAGGGAACTGTTGGTTGAAATAACGTTTACAAGGCCTGCAATAGAATTTATGAGCTGTAAATCGTAATACCATTGGCCGATGACCTACTGTTTCATGTCGGACCTTACGAATATAGCTGGATTTTTTGCGTAAATTTTTACCATTACAATGCACACATCGTGCTTGGCGACGATAATGAATGTCCAATATCAAGGGGTTATAACCACTGACTTTTTTGATAGTAAAGCCGGGCAAATTTAGGATAAAATCCCGTTGGGGCATTTTTAATCTCCTTTTTCTCATCCAATCAATGAGTAAGGTATATTATTTTTGATTAAAATGCCCCCTTAATTAGGGGAGAGCCGGGACGTTTGATTACACGCCATCAGCATATCTTCATGTTTTTTTGTTTTTCAAAAATAAGTATCCATAAACGTTGTGCATCTTCATCTTTAGGATCGAACTCTAATGCTTTATCATAGGCTGCTAGAGCTTGCTCCATCTATCCCAAAAAGAATAAAGCAAAACCTTTATCACGATATAACAGCGCATTAGGATTTTTCTTTAATTCCATTTCAATCCAATTGAGTTTTTTCAATAGGTCTTTTTTGTGCATGGTGATCTCCCTGTATGTGAGATATTTAAATTCCATTTTCATTGTCTATTAGGCTTTTATGTAATAGTTTACTTGTATGTGTCATTACATGCTACTCCATAAATTTTATTATCAATAGCGATACTTTTTTACCATGTAAAATAAATTTCAGAAAGGCCAGTTATGCTAAAAAAGTCATGTGTTTATTGATGGCAATATTGCTTGACTATCAGAGCTAGAAACTTCTTCTGATGCAGTTTCAGTATTTTTTAGCTGTGTTATTGTTGAAGATATTGAGGTTAAACCAGTGGGTGTAGTTTGTGCAATGTGTACTTTATCTTCACGCATTGTACTTGCTCTGGTTTGCTTTTTTCTACCTCTTGGAGCTGGATAGAAAAATCGCCCAAATGGCCCTGGTAGAGGTGGTTCTGTTTTACCAGAACTAGAACGTTTTTGTTCCTTAGCATCTATTGTTATCGCAGGTAATGGGATACTCTGGAGAACATTCTGCGCTACTGAGGTGGCCTGGGAATTATTTGAAGGTGGTGAAGAATTATTGTTCATATTGGCAGATGATGATGACAAGAAACTGGCTGCTAAACGTGCAACCAACGACGGACTTTCTTGGGGAGGTCTGGGTGGAAGAGGAGCTGTTTCATCATCATCTTGTTGCAAAGGGCTAACATCGGGTGGCAACGGTTCAGAAATTGCCATCGATAGCATTTGTAGTATTGTTTCTTCAATAATTTTATTGGAAGAATTTTTATCTACATCCGAGCTGCCAATTCTTGGCAAAGTGGGCTTTCCCAATACTTTTTTATCGTCAGTATTTTTATCTGCCGTTGTATCCTCAACTGGCATTAAGTCTAATAGAGAATTCTCAACTAATTGCTGGGTTGGAGATTGAGCTGGTGTTATTCGACTTTTAGTATCCGGCGTGATCGGGTAGTCAGCAAATGGATTGATGAAATTTTCTAAATCAGGTAATAATGGATTTGGTAAGGAAATTTCTGAACTGGAAATTAGTGCCGTGGGTGACCCAGACAGCCTGGATTTAGCTTCGCCGGTTTTCTTATCTTTGACAGGTGTTTCAACCTGACTCTGATCAATATATCCTGGGTCACGACTCTTTTTATCCTCTTCTATATCTGAATTGGGGAGATTAATTTGATCTCCATGACGACGATTCCAAAGAGGACTATGGCTTATAGAAATTTTGGTAATCTTACATTCGGTAGGCGAATGTTCATTAATAGAACCTATAAATGAAGTACGGTGTGCACCAGTCTCTAATTGCTGCCCTTCAAAATGTTTATCAGGATTACCGGCCAGGATTTCTTCTTGACGAGCTGCAGATAGGTAATAAGGAGTTGATGGTGGTGATTGATAATTGGGAATTGTATGGCGAAATTTAAACTCTGAATCAAAGCCAGGCAGGTCAGTATTAATAATTTGTGCACGTGGAAACTTCTCATCAAATGGTACTTCATTGGCATCAGCATGTGCCCTGGCAGTGGCACCACCTAGACTATTATTGTGTGGGGATTCTTTTGTAATCCATGCCTTCCAATCCTGAGGAGATATCCTATAGTCACCATTTTGTCTAGTCTCTAATCGATACTCAGCATCGCGACTATTATTAAAACGAAAAAAGCGTTTTCTTTGTTCAACGCTTGCTGAAATATGAACGTAATCAGCTACAACAACGTGAGAAGGTGCATAGCCATTACCTTCATGCGTCTCTACTTGAGTAGGTTGGTCATAGTTTTTAAATTCATTAATTTGGCATAACCAATCGCCTTTATCACTATTTTTTCTTACATGATGCTCAAAATATTTTTGTCTGACCCATAGACCAAATACTCTATTTTCCCAATACATATTTTCTTCATGTTGATCGGCGGGTAATTGATTATAGCTGGGATCTAAATTTATCTGATTGTCACTATGTTGGATGCCATGACCATCTACCATCCCTTTTACTTTATACGGCCCAGGGGAAGGTTTACCATTTGGCGATAGCTCAATACCACTTTCATTATATGTTGTATTGCCAAATTTCCCGCCATCAGTTCTCTTAGCTTTAACTGTATGAGTTGCTTTGTGTTCAGATTTAGTCCCTCTATACCTATGTCCTAGCTGCCTTTCGTCTCGCCAATAAAGCATGGATGGATCATCCGGGTTGCCGAATGCTAAAACTTTTGTTTCTTTAAGTTCGCCCTTGGGCTTTAGATGGACAAGCCGCCCACTTTTTGTGCGTTGCCATCTTTGTTGCTGCTCATGCCAATGATGGTCTAATGGGAGTAATTGATCTGATAAATTATTGACACCAGGGACTATGGCCGCAATTTGTTTTTCAGCAGGCTCAAAAATTTGACCTAATCGATGAATATGCTTGAGTTTTTTGGCATTTTTTAATTCTTCATATGATATAGCTACTGCCTGTGGTGATATTCCTTTTTCAACAAAATTAACTAAGGCTTGAACTAAATCTTCAGTCTTTCCAAATTGAAAAATTTCATTATGAGCATTAAACCAAATATCAAATTTCTCTGCATGAGCAGCTGTCCAGTTAATTTGATTGTGTTGAGCAATTCCAATACATTCTTTAATTAAATCTTCCTTGTCTGAAGGAGTTTTAAAATGTAAATCTATTTGCAGCATAATATCCCCCCAATAAAAATGGATATATGTAAAAAATTAAAAAATTACCATGATTAGTTATAAGTGAAGCAATTTAATTACATCAATAGGGGACAATAGGAGTAGGAGGTTATGATAACATAACCTCTCATTCTGTTTAAAATTTATGAACAGTTTTTTAAGGTGGGGTTATTTATGTTTTGCTTTTAGCATGGCTAGTTCGATTTCTGCTTGATGCTGCTTGGTGGCAGCTGCTGTGTATTGCTGCTCTAGGCGATTAAACCGCTCTTGCAATTCCAGCAGTTGTTTTTCTAACATCATTTTCTCTGTGATGGGGTGCTCCACGCTTTTCTCAGACTGAATAAACTGCTTTTCAATTTCTTTCAGCCGATTGGCATAATATAATAAATAAAAAGAACCAAAAATTTTTAATACAGTTAACACTTTCTCATCGAGAGCAATCATGCCCTGTATTGCTAATGCAGATATAGTGATTAAGATGAGTGAAGCAGCGTTTGTGCCAATAATTGTACGCATGGAATCTGATAACCCAGTTTTTAAACTGGTGTTAATTACAAGTAGGGTGACAGGCCCAGGAGTTCCTAGAAACGAACAACCGAAGCTATAAATAAAGCAAGTATTGATAAATCAAAATTCATATGGTATTTCCTTCCACAGCACCTGAAACGGGGCAGAGCTAAATGAACTCATGGTGCCGTTCGTATTATTTTTTAGTAAGTCCAAGAAGCACTTCTCTGAAAATACTGAGACTCGCTTCCAGATTTTCAATGATTTCCTCTGCGATATCCTCTGGTTCAGGAAGATTATCCAAATCAGTCAAACTTTTGTCCTTCAACCAGAAAATATCAAGACTGGTTTTATCACGTGCAATTAGCTCTTTATAACTATATTTGCGCCAGCGCCCTTCTGGATTTTTTTCAGGGTGCCAAGTTTCTTTGCGTTTATTTGGGTTCTTCGGATTGTAACACTTAATGAAATCTGCTAAATCTTCAAAACGCATGGGCTTTTTTTTGAGCGTGTGGTGGATGTTGGTGCGGTAATCATAAAACCAAACATCCTTAGTCCAGGCATTGGGGCTAGCGGGTTGGTTGTCAAAAAACAAAACGTTTGCTTTAACTCCATTGGCATAAAAAATACCTGTCGGTAAACGTAGGATAGTATGCAGAGTGGTATTTTCGAGCAGCTTTTTCCGAATAATTTCACCGGCGCCACCTTCAAATAGCACATTATCGGGTACCACGACTGCCGCCTTGCCTGTGGTTTTTAGCATGGTGCGAATATGTTGCACAAAATTAAGTTGCTTGTTTGAAGTAGTTGCCCAAAAATCTTGACGGTTATAGGTTAGTTCATCGGTCTGTTGCTCTCCCTCTTCATTGGTAAAACTCATGGAGCTTTTTTTACCAAAAGGTGGATTTGCCAACACATAATCGAAGCTAGCGGAACTTGCTGCTATCAATGCATCATTTGGAGAAACCAAGCTATCACCATCAATTTCACCGATATTATGCAAAAACATATTCATTAAACATAATCGACGCGTATTGGCGACAATTTCATTACCATAAAATGTATTGTGCTTAAGAAATTTTTTTTGCGCTTTGTCGAGTGAATAATGTTCTGGGTTTGTCAAAAAATCATAGGCTGCTAGGAAGAATCCACCCGTACCACAAGCAGGATCCGCTATAGTTTTTTCCGGTTCAGGACGTAGGCATTCTACTATCGCACGAATCAATGGCCTGGGTGTGAAATATTGTCCAGCGCCCGATTTTGTATCTTCTGCATTCTTTTCTAATAGTCCTTCGTAAATATCGCCTTTAACATCGGCACCCATCATAATCCACTGAGTACCGCCTATCATATCTATTAGGCGATACAACTTAGCTGGGTCCTGAATTTTATTTTGAGCTTTTGTAAAAATCTGGCCCAGCATACCTTTCTGTTTGCCAAGCTCACCTAACAACTCAACATAAAGAACTTCAAGCTCAGCACCTTTCTTACGGGTAAGCGCTTGCCAGTTATATTTTTTCGGTATGCCTACATCACGGTTGTAGGGCGGTTTGGCATACTCATCCGCCATCTTCAAGAAAATCAGATAAGTGAGCTGTTCAAGATAATCGCCGTAGCCGACACCGTCATCGCGTAAGGTGGTACAGAAGCTCCAGACTCTGGAAATAATGGAGGAGGTATTCATAGTAGTTATTCCTTATGAGCGAGCATTTGCTTGCCTTGATCGATTAATTGGTCTTTGCTTTTTAGTGGCTCGGCCAGTAACCAGCAGCTTTTTTTCTGCTTTTATACGATCTAGCAATTTGCTGGCTGGTTCGTCATTTGGGTCTTGGGGTACAAGCTGGCCGGAGAAGGCTTGTTTTAGAATGGATTGGCGGAGGTTCTCAGCTTTTAAAAGTTGTATTTTAATTTCCTTTGAAAGTTGTGAAATAGATTCAAATTTCTCATTAAGAGAAATTTCTATCACATCCATTTCGGCGCGTCCACAAATAGGAATAACGATGCTTTTGATTCTATCCTGTCCAATATTGCGCATAGATTCCTGGTTACCTGTGCTTCTATCCATTATTTCAGTGCGACCATAGTGGGAGCGTAAATATTCGAGAACATATTTTTGGTTTATGCTACTGAAGTTAATTCGCAATGTCTTATCGCTCAGCATTATAGGTTTTGTGACTCTTTTTGTGATGATACAATTACCCACTAATTCAATAGTATTTGCGCGACTAAGGATAAAATCACCATTTTTTATGAAATAAGCTGGATTTACTTTTTCAGCATCAAGACAAGTTTTACTTTCAGATTCATTGTATTCACCCCAAGTTACGGCGCTGACTTTCACAACGCCGACTTCACCAGCTATTGGTGGACGTTCATCACACTTAAAACTTTTACCTGCATCGATTTTATCAATAAAGTTACCTAATCTTAAAAATATCCATCCTTCTGGTAACTCATATAATTTCTGAATTTCAGATGACAACAATGAAGTAATTTGCTCTGTCTTTTTTGGTTTAGCAGGCCTTTTCTGTTTTTTACCCCTTGTCTCCCATTCTTTCACCGCTGTTTTCCAGTCTTCCAGTTGCTGTTGGTAGCGGGCATCGCGCTCTTGTTGGATGCGATCAAGTAGTTGCTCTGAGGTTTCCAGTTTGTCGGCATTTTCCTCACGCCACTTGGCGGTGAGTTTGCCTTCAAAGGCGTGTTTGAGTATGGCTTGGCGGTAAACCCTGAGTTGTTCACGGGCAGTTTTGAGTGCGGCGATGCTGTTATCTAACTTGGAGAAAAGTTCTTCGATTTTGGCGACGATGCGTTTTTGATGTGATAACGGAACTAATTTTACAGCACAGTCTGTAATATCACTAATTCGAAGATACTTGATTGTTGAGCCACGAGCACCTGCGGTAATCTTAGCTACATGATGCATAACTAGATAGAACAACCATTTTCCATCAACTAGTTTCGGTGTTATCACATAAGTTCGCTGATAAGCGTTAAATTTTCCTTTGTAATATTTAACACTAAAGTTTCCATTGCCAGCTAGAAGCACAGCTTCTGTATCAAATGCGGCTGCATTAATTGTTAGATTTTCTTCTCCACAAGTGAAAAATGGATATTTCCCATGATGATCCCGAGCATTTGCATCGAGTTTTCCAGTGGTAATAAATGTTACTTCACCTAATTTTGTATCAATATTCACGCCACCAACTCCCGATTCAATTCTTCTATAGCCCAATCCATCCGCTCACCAAACAACTGATACATTCGCCCAAGCCCACCTTTCGCATCAAACGGCGCTCTCTCCAAATCATCTCGTTCAAAGTGAAACGAGCTGGCAATATGATCTCGAATTAAATGCAACCATGCCATTTGTTGTGCGTTAAATTTGTCACTATTACCGGAATGATATCTCATAATCCAATTCTGGAAATTCTTTCTAACGGTATTGTCAAACGGTGTGATATGACTGTCAATGCCACAAGCACGACGTATCAATGCCACCAAGGCAGTCAGTTCGCTTATCGGATTATTACCCCGACAATTGTCGAGGTGTGAGTAAGCTTCCCAGATGCGTAATGGGGCGAGTTTCGGTCGATCTTGCTTGAGCTTTTCCAGCAGGGCTTTAATTTGCAGATAGGTCACCTCAGCGCGTCTTGCCGGAATATGAAAATAAATGCTCAAGGCATCAATTTGATTGGCTTGTTCCTGAAGGTATTTAGTAAATTCTTGGGTTAATATTTTAGCATTTTCCGTGGTTTCACCCGCCCATTCGGCTTTACGAACCCTGTCTAAATCATCGTGAACAATGGTTTGCTCTTTGTCACGACGAATGCTATCAATTAACTCGATCAATTCACCATTAAAGACATTGGCGATTTGGTTTACCAATTCTTTTTGTGCTTGATCGCGAGCAGCCTCGCCGGGATCGGTACCTACGGGTTGGCCGGTAATTTCCAGCGCTCTTTGCTCCACGCGGTCACCATCAATAGCCTTAAATAGTTCACCGACAATCATTAACAGAGGTGTGCCATGCGCTTTTTCGGCAATACGAGCACGTTCTTTTTCATCTAATTGTTTATCAAGTCTAGCTAAGCGGCCAGCAAGTGAAGATACCGTATCGCTGTCACTAGCGCCCATCATGACGTCCATTGCTAAATCTTTGAGCGATACCCCAGGTTTGGTGATGAGGGGACGGGTAGCGGTTTTCACTGATCTGGTAACCCCAACGGCATCGACAATCACATAATGCGTTTTTGCACTTGGCGCTGAAGGTGTGACTTTGCGCAAACTGTCTTTATCTAAAATACGCGTGCCGCGGCCTTTCATTTGTTCGAAGTAGTTTTTGCTTCGCACATCCCGCATAAATAGTAGACATTCCAATGCTTCTATATCAGTCCCTGTTGCAATCATATCGACGGTAACAGTAATGCGTGGGTGGTAATCGTTACGAAATTGCTTTAGCACCGATTTGGGGTCCTCACCTTTTTCTATGATATTCCCCTCGATATCGGTTTGATTTTGCGCCGCACGGTAGGTGACCTTTTTGCAGAACTGATTGCTCTCGCCAAATTCTTCCCGTACCGTTTGGATGATATCATCGGCGTGGCTGTCAGTTTTGGCGAAGATTAACGTCTTTGGTACTTCTTTGCGACCCGGGAAGATAGTGGGTAATGTTTGTTTAAACGTTCGAATTACCGTGCGAATTTGATCCGGATTGACGATACTTCTATCCAGTTGTTGGTTTGTATAGATTTCTTCTTCATCTTGGATTTCCCAACGTTTACGGCGGGTAGTGCGTTCACGCTTTTCTACATGCTGTTTGGCCGTAATCTTTCCACCTTGTGCGGTTATTTCAGTTTCAATCACAAAGGTCTCATTGCCCACATTCACACCATCAGCCACCGCTTTTTCGTGATCGTACTCGCTGACGACATTCTTGTGAAAGAAACCATAGGTGCGGTTATCAGGCGTTGCAGTTAAGCCGATCAGATAAGCATCAAAGTATTCCAGTACCTGTCGCCACAGGTTGTAGATGGAGCGATGACATTCATCAATGATGATGATATCGAAAAATTCGGGCGGGAGGTTTCGATTATACACAACAGGCAAAGGCTCTTTTGGACGGCTGTATTGTTCTGCTGGGTTTTGTTCTTCCAATGCCTCATCAAGTGGTTCACCTTTCAAAATGGAATACATACGTTGGATCGTGCTGATGTACACTTGAGCATCCTTGGTTATATAGGGGCTTTTCAGCCGTTGCACGGTATAGAGTTCCGTGAACTTGCGATTATCGTCATTAGGCAAAAATTTCATGAAGCATGCTTCTGCTTGTTCTCCCAAGTGCTTGGTGTCTACTAAAAATAGAATGCGATTAGCATTCACTGGCTCTTTTAAAAGACGATAGATAGCAGTAATTGCGGTAAAGGTTTTACCTGCGCCAGTGGCCATTTGCACTAATGCGCGGGGTTTGTCTTGTTTTAGAGAAGTTTCTAAATTATGGATTGCTGTAATTTGGCAATCACGCAGGCCGTCCATTTTCAGTGGTGGGAAATCTTGCAAGCGGCCACGCAGGCTTTTATTTTCCTGCATCCATTTAGCTAATGTTTCAGGGCAGTGAAAATTAAATATTTCACGTGAACGTGGATTTGGGTCTAAATAATCGGTAAAACGCGTGATGACACCCGTACTTTCATACACAAATCTCAGTGGCTGGCTGTTATTGACCCATTTTAACTTCGCATTAGCATAATTGGCAGATTGTTCTTCTACTGTGGTAATTTTTTCACCCCAAGTTGAGGGTTTAGCTTCAATGACGCCAACTGCTTGTTTATTGACAAACAGCACATAATCTGAAGGGCCTACATCGGTTGGATACTCGCGTACAGCCACGCCTATTGCGGCTGAAAAGTTGATCTTCCTTTTATCTTGTACAGTCCATCCTGCCTTTTTAAGTAGGATGTCTATTTCATCACGGGCAACTTGTTCAGGATGCTGGTTGACCATATTTCCCTCCTGGTTATTGAGCTGAGCTTGAAGAATTAGTGTGCTTCTCATTCGAAAAGGCAGTCTTCTGGGACATTGGTGAAGCATTTAGCGCTAAATAATAGCAGTAACCAGCCTCAACTCAAAGCAAACAAACTGGTACAATTGTTTGATTTAATTAAAATGTTTTGATTGTTTCTACTGGTGGTTGTGCATGCACAATTACTAGCATCGTGGGGAAGAGGTCAATTACTCACATGACACAAGCTTTTTAAAGCTATGTCATGTGAATACTTGACCTCTTCTCTATGCTAGAGATCGCGAACGCTCATTTTTTGCTAGCTTTTGGTTATATTCAGACTCCAATTTGGCTCGTTCATCTTCATAAAATTTTTGTTGCTTATCACTTAGGCCTTTAAATTTAGGATTAGACGATATTTCAAAGGTATTTTTTTCAGGAGCACTCCAAAACCTATCTTGATAATAAATACACCCTCCGATACCTGCTTCTACTTCCTGTGAATCACAAAAAGTTGCCTTACCTGTTCGCTTTGGTCCGGCAGGCAAATCGAAAGGATCACATATAAATTTTTTATCACTGGATTTTCTATTTCCTGGAATAGTTATTCGGGCGATTGAATGATGAGCAGTTTCTCGATTCATATATCTTGCTGCATGCACCATCAACCTAGCATTTTCCTTCTGGATGGCTGGTTGATGAGATAAAATCGTGACGACGCGTGACGCCATGCCTGCGCAATTGGGTACATCCATGTGGGCTGTGACAAAAAGTCTCCTATTCAAATCTTGGAAAACTTCTGAATCTTTTCTAATCCCACACCGGTTTGCTCTCTCTAACAGTTTGGCGTGTTCAAGCTCATATTTAGACATGCCAGCGGAACCCATTTTTTTCATCTTTTCCATGTCTTCCGAATTGAGTGATGATTCACCTGGTCTGTTCTTATTCAATGGTGTAATAGTGGCGGCTACCATTGCACATACAGTACGAGCGCATTTTTCTGCTGAACCTGTATCATCACATCCTTTAAATTTTGATTTAGGAGACGTTTTAAAAAAATCAACTTGACCAGGCTGTTCTACAGTTGCTGTAATTAACGGAGATTCTTCCAGCTCAGATTTGCTATGCATTTTTTCAGCAGCTGCCATCGGTAACCCAGCCTGATGAATAGCACCTACACCACGAGCTAATGCATTTACTGCTATGCTGGCAAATACTAGAAAATATTTTATAGGGGCAATTTGTGGAGGATTTGGATTGTTGACCATTTTATCAATTTTATCTTGAATATCAGGTGGCTCATAGAATGTTAAGGGCTCACGGGTTTGCTTCTTTTCGCTGCTTTTCGTGTTCATGACGGTAAAGATCTCTGAGTGTTAGCTTAAAATGATTTTTTGAGAAAATTGATAACTATAATTTTAGGGACGAAATATTAACGTTTTATGAAAACGCAGCTACTTTTAAAGATGTGCTCCTAGAGTGCGAAAATTTTGCCGTTGATAAAAATTTGTCATTCTCACCTGGGCGCACTAGTATCCGGTAAAAAATGTTAAATTCCTTCTTTCACAAGGGAGAAGAGGGTGTCGCCCAAAAAGTGGTTATTTCTTCGGACACTAGTGCGCCTGCGCGGGAATGACAGTCTTTTTTCGTACCCTTCAGAGCAGGTGCGAATTGCTTCTTATTAACGGTTAAGGATTGATAAAAAAGCGCTATAAAAGAGACCGTTGATTCATAACCACCTACTTATCAGCTTATTTATTAATAACTCTCCTGCGCAGTCGGAAGGATATGTTAGCAAATCACAAAATCGCGACCCGATTCAGTGTGCAGAATAGCCGCTTCCACCCATTGGAAAATCTGATCTGTTTTTAATTGAAATAATTGACCCAGATTTTCTAACACGTAATACCGCGTTTGAATTTCATCATAACGATAGGGTGATTGCAGTATTTGCTGTATATCAAAAGGCAGTCGTTCTGGCGCATCGCTTTCCAACGCATAAGTAGTTTCTACAAAAGAAGAAAGGATACCACCACCATAAATTCGTAGGCCTTTTGGCGTTTTTATTAATCCAAATTCAATGGTAAACCAGAATAATCGACCCAATAACGATTGGACTTCGCGGCTAGTCCTCAGTGCCATTTCACCATACCATTGCACAAAATCTGCATATGCTGGATGTGTCAACAACGGGCAGTGTCCGAATAATTCGTGAAAAATATCAGGTTCTTTCAAATAATCCAACTCTTCACGCAGACGAATAAAACTGGCTACTGGGAATTGCCGATTCGCCAGCAGCGAAAAAAATTCAGAGAGTGGAATCATAGCCGCTACGGGCACGGCCGACCAACCGGTAGTTGATTGCAAAACGGCTGAAACCTCAGGGCATTGTGGAATGCGCTCAGCAGAATAATTCAATTTCGCTAAACCATGAATAAACTCATCGCAAGCACGATCTTTTATCACTTCCTTTTGTCTATCGAATAGTAGTTGCCAGGTTTTATGTTCGTGTGGGCTAAAATGAATAATATTGTTTTGATCGGGAAGTTTTGCTATGTATTTAGACATGAGATCCATCTCATTTGAAATTTACTTGAATCGATTCCTAGAGAGAATCGTCTCCACTGCTATTGCTAAGTTAGCAAAAAGAGGTATATCTTGTAAAGCTTGGCATACCTTGCTTCAAATTTGACGTTCTCGGGCTTGCTTGAAGATGCGCCTTGCTGGCAAGGTAAATATCCTACCTATGTCTGCACCCTAGCGCTTCCAAGTGTTATGGTCTTTCTGGGAGCTCACTTCTGATATATACAAAGTTAAAGTAGATTAGTTATCAAAAAATATTTAATATTATTTGGAAAACAAAAAATTTAAAGGATAAATTTGTAATGACCATAGCTAATAATCACCCCATAGAATTAAATGATGATTTTGAATTTAAAAGTCGTATTCTATCTGCTGTGCCTGGTAATATTGTTTGGAAAGATGTCCACTCTAAAGTTATTTGTGCTAATCAGTTATTTATTGAAAACGTTGGATTTAATAACTTTAGTCAAGTAGTAGGTAATACTGCAGTTAACGTAAACTGTCGACTCGCTGAAATTGGTGAATCACTTATCGCCAATGATCAATTCACTATTAAGCATGCTGAATCAATTAAGTTTTTTCTTTCGGGCTATTTATTTGATAATAAGTGGGGGTTTTTCATATGTGAACAGCAATTTTTGAAAAATACACAAGATGAAGTGATTGGATTATCTGCGCATTTCTTTGATGTAACTGGCTCGGCTATTGTGGATCGCTTTGCCTGGCTATTTCTAAAAGAAAATAAAAAAGGTGTTCCCCAGATCCAACAAGGCCTATATCGTTGTCTAAATAAAACAACAAATTGGAATCTTTCCCCGCGCCAAGAAGAATGTTTATTCTGGTTATTGCGTGGCAAATCCGCTAAGGAAATTGCGCAACAATTAAAGGTTTCTAGCCGTACCGTAGAGCATTATATCGAGCTGATTAAAGACAAATCCGACACCAGAAGTAAGGCTGAATTGATTGATTTAGCTACAGGAAAAGGATTAACCAGCAATCTACCTAGACATTGGTATAATTTATGAATCAATTTGATCTCAATGATGACTTTGAACTGACTAGCAATATATTATCTGCAGTTCCTGGATATATAGTATGGAAAGATGTTGGCTCGAAAATAATTTGCGCTAACCAATTTGCAATTAATCGTTTAGGATTTCAAAATTTCCAACAGATATACGGTAAAACTCCAGTTAATTTAAACTGTCGCTTTGCAGAAATTGGCGAATCTTTAATGGCTAGTGATCAATTTACTATGCAGCACGATAAACAAATTAATATTGTAGTTTCTGCTTTTATGTTTGGTCCCCAATGGGGGTTTTACCTTGGTCAGCAACAACCACTAAAAAATAAGGACAATCAAATAATTGGCACATCAGTTCATTGTGTTGAGATGACAGGATCGAGCGTTGTAGATCAATTTAGCCAATTATTTATAGCAGAACAAAAAAGAGGGGTGCCGAAAATTAACCAAGGCATATTTCGAAGTCTTGAAAATTCAACAGGATGGAATTTGTCGCCACGTCAGGAAGAATGCCTATTTTGGTTATTGCGTGGTAAATCAGCCAAAGAAATCGCTGATTTACTGGGGATATCAAAACGTACGAGCGAACATTATATCGAATCAATTAAGGAGAAGTCAGGCGTAAGGAGTAAGTCAGAATTAATTGATATAGCACTTGGTAAGGGATTTGCCAGCAATCTACCAAAACATTGGTATAAATTTCCTATAGGATAAATTATGCTTAAAACGTTCATAAATCCTGTAATTGATTTAGAAAAAACCGATTTTGAAAAAGTCAGTCAAATTTTATCAAATATTCCTAATGGTATTGGTTGGAAGGATCAGCATGCGCGTTTTATCTGTGCGAATCAACAGGGGATCAATGCTTTAGGTTATTCTGAGCTAGATCAGATAATTGGTCTTACAGTTCGTAATGCCAAAGGTAAAATTGTTGAGACTGCCGATCAACTGATTGCTAATGATTTATATGCTATGCAGCAAAAAAAAGCCTGCAAGCAAATTGTGTCTTATTTTGATAAAGACAATAATTGGTGCCTAAATCTCTCATTACAGCAACCCTTATTTGATTTACATCATAATGTTATCGGGGTTTCCAATGTGGGTATTCGGTTGTTGAATACGCCATTAGCAGATAAATTTGCTTGGTTATTTCTGAATGAAAATGCGATACAGGAAGAGTATCATCAAGGTGTTTATAAAGCTAATAATGAATTCGAGCAATGGCAGTTGTCAGATCGCGAAGCCGAATATTTATTTTTCCTGCTACGCGGTAAAAATCTAGCGGATATCAGAGTTTTACTAAAGGTCTCAACAAAGCAGTTAAATAAATCACTTGATTTGATTTGCTATCGCTTTGGTGTAGCAAGCATTGAACAATTAATTGACCGTGCCAGGGATTTTAAGTTGCACGAATGCATCCCTGAACATTGGTGTCAGACTTTCTAAAAGCAGCCTCAAATATACTTCTGTAATAATGATGCCTATTTTCAAGCTAGGGTATTTTCTACCCTAATATCATGGATATCTCCTTTATATAATCCAGACCTCTTTTTATTTTATGAGTTTAAAAATGCTAAAGACGATAGACTCTTACCGAAAATGTAAGAATTGTGCAGTGGTTTCTCGCTGTTTTTTTAGCCATGTTCATATAGAACAATATTGCCATGAGTCAGAGATACTTGAATTGCAGCCTGGTGAGCCACTTTTACAAGCAGGAAAACTGGTTAAATATTTATACGTTGTGAAATCAGGAACATTAAAAAATCTACTCATTTCTGGTAATGGAGATGAAATTATCGCTGGATTTACGTTGACGGGCGAAATAGTGGATATACATGCACAAAGAGAATTTAAATCTATTGTTAGTACAGTCGCACTCGAGGCTTCACAATTATGTTTTTGGCCACTCAACGATTTTTTTGTCATTTTTCATCAGCAGCCGCAACTTGCTAAAGCTTTTGTTTATCTTCTGTTACAAAGAAAAACTGACGATATGATTATTTTTTTGAATAATCTTGTCCCCGCTATCGATCGGGTGGAGTATTTTTTGCGTAATATTTTTGAGAGAACCCATCTTTTTGCCCCGGATACTAAACATTCATTTCGCTTAAGCATGTCGCGTGAAGAAATCGGCAATTACTTGAATTTAAGCACTGAAACTGTCAGCCGAATGCTTAGAAAATTGCAAGATATCGGCAAACTCCGAGTGAAAAGTAAGAATATTTTTTTCAATTATTGATTTAAATCAATTACAACTTTGCAATCTAAGCTTAGAATTCTTCATAGTAAATTACATGGAGAGTTTGATGAAAAGATTTCTATCGTTCCTAGTGTTTGGTTTGATCTGCATTTATTTGTGCGTTTTGCCTGGTTATGCAGGCATAGCTACGTATAATTTGAGCGTTACCGCCACAGTCGTGGGTAATTGCACGATCAGTACCACGCCTGTTGCTTTTGGCAATTACGATCCGATTGTAGCAAATGCGACTAATCCCTTAGAAGCAACTGGTACTGTGGTGGTGACTTGTACCAAGAATACGCCTGTCACCAATCTTTGGGTTAGTTTAGGTCAGGGCTTGCATTTTTCTACCAATACCACTCATATGCAGGGTGCGACTTCGTCTGATCTTTTATCTTACACACTATATCAACCACCTAGTAATACAGCAGGTGCTGCTTGTGCTAGTCCTTTCTCAAGTCGTCCTATTTGGGGAAATGGCACGCCAGGTCCAGGCACTTACGGTAATGCTTTGGCTTTAACATCCCCGCTTAGCAAAACAGCAAGGACTTACAATGTTTGTGGCTCTATCCCTGGTGGTCAAGACATGTCTGTCGATAGTTATTCAGATACAGTAGTGGCAACAGTTAATTTCTAGGGATCTAGCAAGTGCAAAATCAAATAAAATATTTAATGCTGGTATTGATAGGTTTTTCCTTTTCCGCATGGGGGAGTTCGTTGCAGATTTCACCTTTGCGGATTGATTTAAATGCCAAACAGCGAATTGAAATTGTGACATTAACAAATCGTGACGATGAACCTCTCAATCTACAACTAGGAATCAAACGCTGGCGTCAAAGCAACGGGAACGATAGCTACTCAGATACCCATGAAATATTAGTTACACCACCCATCATCCGTATTGCACCAAATAAACAGCAAATTATCCGTGTGGGTTTGATAAGATCAGCTGATTTTTCCCAGGAATTATCCTATCGCTTGTATGTTACAGAAATTCCTGGTCGGCAAATCTCCCCACAAGCTGGAGGAGAGGTTCGTATTATTTCTAGAATTGGTATCCCGATTTTTGTGAATGCTAATGTTGATGCAACGGCTAAAATTAATTGGCGCTGGCAAGCCAAAAAACAAGGGCAGAATTTATATGTGAGCTTAAACAATTTGGGTAATCAGCACATCAAAATACTTGGTCTCTTAGTAAAAACCAGTGTTGACAGTGAAGCATTTATTAGTAACCAGGAAGTTCGTTATGTTCTGCCCAAGCAGATGATTGCTTGGATTTTGCCTTTGCCGAATATAGCAAAAAATTCCACGAGTTTTTTGATTGAAGCTAATACTAATAAAGGCTGGTTATCTACAACGGTCACTACATAAGTCACCTAAATTTATAAAAATAGCGTTTCTATTAATTGAAGCGGTGGATTTCTTTTGTCCAAAAATATTACCATAAAAAAACTTGCAGATATTAACGGATGAAACGCTTTCTTATACAGTCATTGTATTTAATACTATTGTTTGTAATCTCGCAAAATGTTTTCGCCAGTACAAGTCACTCAAGTTTTACTCCTTTATTTCTTGCCGTTGTAATCAATGGACAGCAACTAGAACAATCAAGCTTATTTTTACAGAATCAACATAAACAGTTTTGGGCTAATAAAACTGACTTAACAAAGTGGCACTTTAATCTTGCAGATAAAAAATTTATTCAATACGAAGGCAATATTTTTTATGCCTTAGATGATTTTATTGATTTACATTATGCGCTTGATGAGCAGACGGGGACGCTTAATATCACCACCACCCGCGCAAAAAATTTTAGCACCAATTTTATCAACGAGAGTAAATTTGTACCCATTCAGGTTAATCGACCTAGTCCGGGCGGTTTTCTGAATTATGATCTTTCTGGACAAACACTCACGAGTGGCGCTGCCAATAGTACTAGCGGCGGTATTTTTGAAGGCGCTGTATTTAACAAATATGGTGTGGGTACGTCAGAGATGCTAGTAGATCATTCTGGCAATTCTAGTCAAGTCGTCAGACTAGAAACCAATTGGACTAATGATCAACCGGAAAAAATGCGCAGTTGGCGCTTGGGTGATTCATTTACGGATAGTGGGATATGGGGACAGTCTGTAGGTTTTGGTGGGGTTCAATTAGCCAGCAATTTTGGTACGCAACCTAGCTTTGTGCCTTTTCCATTGCCTAGTAGCTCTGGCGCAGCAGTATTACCGACAACAATTGATTTATATGCCAATAATATTTTAGTCGGTAAAGAAGCGGTGCAAAATGGGCCATTTGATGTGGTTAATATACCGGTTGTTAATGGCTATGGTCAGCTCACTGTAGTTAGTACTGATTTACTGGGACGTCAACAGGCGGTCAGTTTACCTTATTATATGAGTACTGCATTATTAAAACCTGGCTTACATCAGTATTCATTTGAAGCGGGATTTATTCGCAATAATTTGGGTGTCTCGAGTAGTGATTATGGACATTTTGCTGCAGTAGGGACTGATGCTGTAGGCCTTAATGATAAATTCACGGGTCAATGGCATGCCGAAGCGATGACCAATCAACAAACCCTTGGGGTAGGTGCAAATTATATTTGGTCTTTATTGGGGGTTGTGACTGTGGCAACTGCAGTAAGCCGCAGCAATAGCACAGGATACGGTGGTTTGGCGGAAGTAGGTTTCCAGCATCAAGCCAACAATAATTGGAATTATGGTTTAAATGTACAGCTTACCAGTCATGATTTTCAGGAATTAGCTTATCAATCAGGAAATTTAGCGCCCAGCGTGCAAACTCAAGCATTTATTGGTATGCCGCTATCTAAAGGCAGAGCACTAGGATTTAGTTATACGCTACAAGAAAATCGTAACCAGGCAAGCGTTAGCGTCTTCAATGCCAGCTATAGTCAAACTGTCTTTAAATCTTGGTCTGTGAATGTCACAGCATTGACAAATATTAGCGGCGTTGAAAACAAAGCCGTCTACCTCACGCTCAGTAAAGCCTTGGATACTTATACCAGTTTAAACATTGGCAGCAGTGGTCAGCCTGGATCTAACTTCACTCAAGGTTATGCACAGTTAAATCGTGCGCTGCCTTATGGGCCTGGTTATGGCTACAATTTATTTGCTGGCACAGGTAATTTAAATCAATATCAAGCGGCTGTATCTGCGCAAAATGATGTGGGCACATATACACTCGGTGCGGCAAATTTAAATGGTCAGCAAGGATTTACTGCTGAGGCCAAAGGCGGCATTGTCTATATGGATCGCCCCTATTTAATTCGCGATGTGACTAATAGCTTTGCGGTGGTGCGGGTTGGCTATCCCAATGTACGGGTTTATCAATTTAATCAAGAGGTAGCGAGTACCGATGCCCGTGGCAATGCGCTCATTCCCAATTTAATTGCCTACCAGGATAATCCTATTCGTATTGAGCCGCGAGATTTGCCTTTTGACGCTGAAATTGACCAGACACAAGTAGATGTGGTGCCTTATCTACGTAGTGGCGTCATCATTCCATTTGCAGTTAAACAAGCCAATGCGGCTATGATGACGGTGACAGATAGTCAGCACCAATTTATTCCGGCAGGAGCCTCAGTGACCTTAAGTAGTAGCATGGATGAATTTATTGTCGGTGAACAAGGCCAACTGTATTTAACCGGTTTAGCAGCAAATAATAGAGTGACTATTCAATGGGAAGGTCGGCAATGTGATTTTGAGGTGAGCTATATGCCTACAGAGGAGCCATTACCGAATTTAGGAGCTTATGTTTGTCAGGAGATACCGTGAAGCAAATGAAAATTTTTATAATCAGCAGCAGTCTTTTATGCATGCACCTTGTTAGTTTTGCGGGTACGTGTACTTTTACCTCGGTGAGTCCAGTCAATTTTGGCAATTATGATCCATTTTCGCTCAGCAATAATGATAGCGCTGGAAGTCTTACCGTGCGATGTACAAATGGGTCCCCGCCAGTAGGCGGTTATATCCTCACATTAAGTGCGGGCAACAGTGGTAACTACAACGCTCGTTATTTATTAAATGGCACACAACATCTAAATTACAATCTTTATAAAGATGCTAGTAGAACACAAGTTTGGGGTAATACAGGCTCCACGGTTGTGACTATACCGGCAAATGGTACAACAACTAGTACGATCTATGGCAGAATTTCACCTGGTCAGGATGTTGGAGTAGGTAATTATAGCGATATTCTAGTAGCTACAATTAATTTTTAAATGGATCAAGTTTAATAACCGCTGCACCTGTAAATCGTCCATGACGGAGATCATCAAGTGCTTCATTTGCCTTTCGAAGAGAATAAACTTGGACTTTGGTATGGATGGGAATTTTAGGCGCTAATGCTAAAAACTCATCCCCATCTTGTCGAGTTAGGTTTGCAATCGAACAGATACTGCGTTCGCCCCACAAAAGATCGTAGGGAAATGCCGGAATATCCGTCATATGAATTCCTGCGCATACGACTATGCCGCCTTTGCGTAGCGCTTTTAAAGCAGCGGGCACTAATTCGCCAATGGGTGCAAAAATAATAGCCGCATCTAATAATTTAGGTGGTGTCGACTCCGAATCTCCAGCCCAAACTGCGCCTAATTCCTTAGCAAATTGTTGAGTGGTCATGTCGCCAGCTCGTGTAAAAGCATAAATTTCTTGATTTCGATAGCGTGCGATCTGAATGACAATATGGGCGGCAGCGCCAAATCCATATAATCCGATCCGCTTAGCATTTTCTGCTTTTTTGTAGGCGCGGTAACCAATGAGTCCAGCGCACAATAGTGGCGCGGCTTGAATATCAGGATAATTTTCTGGTATTGGAAAACAAAAGTGAGAATCCGCAGTACAATACTCTGCAAAACCACCATTTTTTTGATAGCCGGTAAAAATAGCGCTATCACAGAGATTTTCTTGATGAGTCAAACAAAAATCACAATGTCCACAACTTCCTCCTAGCCAAGGTATTCCAACTCGCTCACCAATCTTGAAATTTTTTACATCTGTACCCAATGATTCGATTTTTCCAAGCACTTGATGGCCTGGAATGATGGGTAATAATGGATTTTTTAGATCGCCATCGATCACATGTAAATCGGTACGGCAGATGCCACAGGCCAGAACTTTCACCAGTATTTCATGGGGCTCTGGTTTGGGAATAGGTAATTCTACATATTCAAGAGGTTTACCTATCTGTTTTAATTGCATTGCGTGCATAAATTTCTCTTTAAAAAAATAATCTAGAGTCTGTCGTCAATTAGAAGTTACGTCGTTTCGGCAGGAAGTGGGGATCCAAATTGCAGAAAGGGGAACTTTGGCCTCACTGTCAACTGGATTTCGGCATCTATGACCAGACGACAGACTGACTTGCTGGGTTTTTTATCAACATCAGAAGTTATTCTACGGGTGGGTTTTAACATGAATAAGATCCTTTAGGAGTACTTGTAAACGCTTATCCTCCTTTTAAGGGGAGTTAGATTTCTTTCCTACAATAAGAGAAAAATAGCCAAATGTTGGTTCGACAATAATATCAGTGAATCCAATCTTTTGTAAAAGATGAGTTATTTCTTGGGACGAAAATTGCTGAGATCGATGGTTGATAAACATTAACGTATTGAAGCAAGCAGTTGTTAAAGGAGAAATCCTTTGATCTTCTAGCAGCATTTCATAAATGAAAATTTTTCCACCAGTAGGAAGTGAACGATAAGCAAAGCCAAGAATTTGTTCGCAGATTGGTATTGGCCAGTCATGCAGAATTTGGCTTAGCAATATCCCATCATGCTCTTTTGGCCAATCTGATTCATTGAAAAAATTTCCTTTATGTATCAGCACATTCTTTTCTGCTTTAAATTTCTGTATATATTTTTGTGAAATTTGTGCTACTTCAGGCAGTTCGAAAACAGTAGCCTTGCTGTCAGGATATTCATGGGTGAAGGTAATGCTAAAGCAGCCGGAGCCGCCGCCAACATCTAAAAGTTGCTTGGTATTTTCAAATAAATCAGTTTTAATGGCTGTTACTGCGGGGGCAAAAATAGTTGCATGCATTTCTTCTGTAAACTGAGCAGCTGCTTCAGGGGAAATGCAGCCTTGTTCCCACATATTGCTATAACTCTTGCCATTATGTGTTAGCAAACTATCTTTATTAAGCATGGCATTTAATAGTCTTTTATGGTCATTGCGAGAGCGTAATTTATTGAGTAGAGCGCCCCAATAGTAGGGGCTATCGGAAAGAAGATAGATTTTGCTGGTGTGGCTAAGTTGAACTTTGTCATCTTGCGGTATGAGAAATCCAAGGGCCATCAAAAGTTCGCCTAAAGTTTTTATTGCTTTTGACTCAAGTTGTAATATTTCAGAAATTTCTTGGAAGGTTAGATTGCGATCTTTTAGCTGCTCAAATAATTTGATTTCATCTGCGACAGTAACCGCAGCTAAATGCAGAGTAGACATCCAGATATCCCATAATAAATTATCACCTGTAGGGGATTCTTCTATTTTTATCATAATTTCTCCATGAAGGTGCTGATTCTTTAATATAAAATTTTTAGTGGAAAAGATGCATTTTACTTAGTTAGCCAAATTTTGAGGTTTTTTGCAAGTTTGCCTTGCCCCAGGAGCTGTAATGATGAGTTAGAATCAATGCTGGTCAGGAGCCGATAAACAGTGAGTGCGCGATGAATCGACCAGCATTGTTGAATCAAGAACATGATTTTGGATAATTGTTCTTGTGATACCAAGTCAAGCCAGGGTTGCAAAATTTCTTGCTCCAAGGATTGATAAGCCTCGTCTTTTAACGGGTAATTCTCTTTAATATGATGCAGCAAATTCTGCAGCGAAAAAAATGGATGGGTCACTTCGACTTCACCTAGGTCAACCAACGTAATTTGTTTAGTTTGTGGATGAATCAGCATATTTTTATCATTGAAGTCTGAGTGGCTAAAAGTAGGGGGAATGGGGTAAGCAGATAATTGTTCGCACAATGCAATGAGCTTTGTATTTAACTGTGATAATTGCGATATTTCAACCTTGGTTAAACCATCGGCGGTCAACAATTCCTCTTGGTGGATCAATTCTTGGTAGTAATTTGGGATTTGGGTTAATCGCCAATCGGTTACCCCTATGCTCAGAAAAAAAGGCAAATGGTCATGGCTGGCTCTTTGTATAGCAATATAAGTATGAACTGCTTTGACCAATATATCAGGGTTAAAAACGCCTGATTTAAAAAACTCACGTAATTGTATGCCGGCATCCTGCATTAAGAAACAATGCTGTTCTGAATTGATAGCAATTAGCGCCGGTACGGATGCTTTAAAAATTTCCCGCAGAGCATTGATGATTCTAACCTCAAAATATAAGCTGGGTGGGACTTGCTTTAGATAGCATTGTCCTTGGTCTGTATCAAAACAATAAACACATGACCAGGGGGTTTTTAGAATGGTTTTAGGCGTAGTGTTGCAAATAGAATAGCCTAAATCTTGTAGTGTATTTAATGCCCATTTAATACCTGTTGGTTTCATGGTTCCAGCTCTTTATTTCAAAATTCAGTCAAATAAGTAATTAAACCAGAATAATGCAAAACTCTCAATCTAGCCGTTGACATTTATGTCTAAATTATATTAAATTGTACAAATATAATTTAATTAAGATGACATTCTCACCCCTCTTTCAGAAGGGTGAGCAGATAAATTGGAGTTAATCATGAAATTTCCAGCATTTAAAATCGAAGATTATTTCACGCAATATGAATTCTCTGCCAAATATATGATGGGTTCTTCCGATGCCGAGAGTTTTACTGTTTCAGAGTTGTTGTCTATGGCGGGTTCGGATAGTTTGTCGCTGTGGAATCATTTAAAATTGGGTTATACCGAATCTTATGGTTTACCCATATTGCGTGAAGAAATTGCCAAGCTCTATCAAACCATCAATAGTGAAAATATTGTGGTTTCTGCTGGCGCAGAAGAAGGCATGTTCATTGCCCTGCATTTACTCATTGAGCCAGGAGATGAAGTATTAGTCGTAACACCTGCCTATCAAAGCTTAAAGGAAATTCCCCGCCTGTTAGGTGCCAAACTCACGGAATGTTCTTTAGAATGGCATGCGAATAAATGGGTTTTTAATCTAGAAAAATTTGCAGATCTGTTGACAGCAAAGACACGGCTAGTGATTATGAATTTTCCCCATAATCCGACTGGATATCTTCCCACCCATCAAGAGTTTGCATCTATTTTACAAATCGTTAAAGATCATGGCTGCTACTTCTTTTGTGATGAGGTCTATCGTTTATCGGAGCAGAGAAAAGAGGATTGTTTGCCAGCTGCGGTTGATTGTTATGATAAAGCCATTAGTTTAGGGGTTATGTCAAAATCTTTTGGGTTAGCAGGTTTGCGCATCGGTTGGGTTGCTTCTCAGGATAAATCTTGGCTAAGGAGTTTTGTTTCCAATAAAAATTATACTTCGATTTGTAACAGTGCGCCAAGTGAGGTATTGGCTTTAATTGCTCTGCAAAATAAAGAAAAACTACTCAATAGAAATTTGGCTATTGCTAAAGAAAACCTGGATTTATTAGATCAATTTTTTATGAGGTATCCTAGTTTAGTTGATTGGTATCGGCCATCTGCTGGTTATGTTTGCTTTCCTAGACTGAAATTACAAACACCAATTGAGCATTTCGCTAAACAATTAGTGGATGAAAAAGATGTATTAATTTTACCGGGTACACTTTTTGATAACAATGCTAATCATTTTAGAATAGGGTATGGTCGGAAGAATTTATCTGAAGCTTTGGCGCTTTTTGAAGAATTTATCCAGACATAGGCAGATGCGCTAGGAATCCGGCTCGGTTTTGCGCAGAGTGGGGGGGTGTCTTTTCTTCCTTTCAGTGGGCTTTATAATGTCTTGACCAAACATGAGCCAATGTAAAGTGATGTGCAATAGCCGGCAATATTGCATCGCTTGTGAAGCCTTCAATGCGGTTCTGCCCGTTTCATGATTTAGATATTCAGCGATGGGTAGACCCGTGCTCTTACAAAAATCTTCCACTGAAGCAAACCCCGAATTTTGTCTAGCTTGTTTCAGTCGTTCAGCAATTTCTTCTCTAAGCTGTATCTGTCCTAACATAGGTTTACTCCCTTGTTTAATCACGGGATTTTGTATCATTCTACAATTAGTATAGTCTATGGACAGCTTTATTGCTGTTTACGTGTTAGTTCGTTTTGTATTCTCGTCAAAATCATAGTGTATTCGCGAATTGAGGCGAAAACTGTTAATATGCCAGCCGATTGCGAAAATCTTTTGCTCTTCAAGAGCGATTCCTTAAAAATTAACAAAATAATACGCTATGGCAAATTTATCTGGCGCTAGTCAGGAGTTGGTTGGCGCAAAAAATATCAAAATTAAAAAACTTTTAAAAATCCTAAGTGATGGCAATTCGCATTCTGGAGCACATCTGGGCGAAAGCTTAGGCATCACCCGCAGTGCAGTATGGAAGCTGGTTAAGCAAATTAAACAGGAAATGGGGCTCTGTATTGAGGCTAAAACTAATCAAGGTTATCGCCTGCAAGAAAGCTTTGAACTGTTGGATTTGCGTAAAATAAAAGCGCACTTGTCTCTCCAATATCATGAATATATCAAGAAAAGCATCATTTTTGATGAAATAACCTCAACCAATAACTTTCTATTGGAGCAGTTACAAAATAAAAATGATGCGATCTCCGTGTGTTTGGCTGAAATGCAGACTGCCGGCAGGGGGAAATTCAATCGCCGCTGGTTATCGCCCTTTGGTAATAATATTTATCTATCTTTGCTCTGGCATTTTTTTAATGATCTACCGCAATTATCCGGCCTAAGCTTGGTGATATCAGTTGTTATTATCCGTGCTTTAAAAAGATGTGGGATCAGTCATGGGATTTTGGTGAAATGGCCAAATGATATTATGTGGTGCGGACGCAAATTGGGGGGCGTTTTAATCGATTTACATGGAGAATTTAACTTTAATTGCGACGCAGTGATTGGTATTGGTTTGAACTTATATCTGCCTGGAAGTTTAAAAAAGACATTGGATTTTCCAGCAACTGATTTAACTGAAATTACACAAAGTTTTCCAGAGCGGAATAAATTGATTGCTTATTTACTTGAAGAATTGTTGATAGCTTTGGCGGTGTTTCAGAAGCAAGGTTTTCAGCCATTTATGGAAGAATTTGCTGTAGTCAATTGCCTGCTGAATAAACCTGCGCGTATGATTTTAGGCGATGAAGTTTATTCTGGCATTGGGCGAGGGGTTGATGAGGAGGGATTTTTTTTGTTGGAAACTGCGGGTGGAGTTGTTAAAAGATTTTCTTGTGGGGAGGCTTCTTTAAGGATGCAGAAGTAGACACATCAGACTGTCATCCTTCGCTGACTTTCAGGATGACAGCTACCGAACCCATAAAGGCAGAAAACTCTGCAGCTTCCATCTCCTGCAGTTGGGCAAGCTTAGCGTTAGAGTCTGGAATCAGCCGAATCCACGCTAGCATTTCCTGTAGATGTCGGTTTTCCTCATGCAGTATGCCGCGAAAAATGCTCGGCTTTCCTAATTCTTGCAGAGATTGCTCAAATATTGTGTAGAATTCCACAGCGCGCAGTTCAAGCAATAAAGTCGTAAACACATAACAGCGCCAAGGATCAGTTTCCTGTAACAGGGTGATGGCGGCGTGATCTACGGTTTGAAAATAATGCCACGCTTCATCACCACATAATAAATTCCAAGTTGCATAATCATCACATTGCGGTGAAATTTTCACAGCTGCACGTTTTAATATTAAAGCATGGCGCAATTCTTCATTCATATGTCCTAGCAATTTTTCATTTAATTGCTGCTGTTGTAGGCTTTTAATAATTTTTCTTGCGCCAATATATTCAAGTAAGCTTAAAGTGTTTAAAAAACGCGCCAATTGCTGGGGTTCACCAATCATTTTTTTTAACAATTGCTGCATTTAAAATTGCTCCTTATTTAAAATTAATTCTATAACCTGATATACCTGCTCCAATTCATCCGCGGTAATACAATAGGGTGGTACTGCGTAGAGCGCTGATCCTAGCGGACGTAGTAAAACATTTTTTTCCATAGCGAATGCACGAATCGCTTGCCCAGAGCCTGACATATAGCCTGGCAAGTTTTTTTTATTAATAGCGCCCACTGTGCCTAGACTGCGTGCAAGACTGGCATTTTCATGTTGCGATAAATGTTGTATACAGCGTTGCGTGATTTTACTAATCTGTAAAATGTTTTCTTGCGTAGCTGGTTGTTGCAATAACTGCCATGAAGCAATGGCGGCGGCGCAGGCAATGGGATTGGCCGTAAAAGTATGTCCATGTAAAAAAGCTTGGTTAATATCTTTAGAATAATAAGCATTAAAAATTGCTTCTGTTGTGAGTGTTGCTGCCAAGGGTAAAAAGCCACCGGTTAAACCTTTAGCAAGGCATAACAAATCGGGTTTGATGTCGGCATGCTCAAAGGCAAAACATTTCCCGGTACGGTAAAAACCGGTAAAAACTTCATCGACAATTAGTAACACTCCGGCTTTATGGCACAAAGCTGCGACAGCTGCCAGAAACTCGGCACTGTGAAATTTCATGCCGCCTGCGCCTTGTATCATTGGCTCGATAATTAAAGCGCAATATTGTTCTGGTTGTTGCGTTAATAGATTCTCTAATTGATCTAATTGTTGTGGATCAATAAAGGTTACTTCAGGTAATAGGGATGAAAAATGTTGATGATAGCTATCGCGTGCACTGAGCGCCATAGAGCCTAAGGTGTCGCCATGATACGCATGGGTGATGGCTATAAAGCGGTTGCGGGTTTTAACTTGTTGGTTTTTGTAATATTGATAGGCCATTTTCATTGCGACTTCAACAGCAGTTGCGCCATTATCTGAATAAAAGCAACGTGTCAAATTTGCGCCGCTGGCTTGTGTGGCGGTGAGTAAAATTTCAGCTAATCTGACAGCAGGTTCATGTGTAAATCCTGCCAGCAGTGTATGTTCTAATTGCAGGGCTTGTGCATAGATCGCGCTGGCAATATCGGGTTGTGCATGGCCATGTAGGTTCGTCCACCACGAAGAGATCGCATCGAGGATTTTTTTGCCGTCGGCGAGTTGCAGCCAGGCACCTTTAGCGCTAACCACTGGCAAAAATTCACTTTCAAGTCCATGCTGGGTGAAGGGATGCCAGAGTGATTTTTGGTCGCGTGCCATTAATGAAGTTGGATGTTTCATATGAGAATTTTTTGTAATAATTGAAAGGGAAAAATTTGCTTGGCAGTTTGTTGAAAATTTTGTTTTTGAGCGGTTGTTAAATCTGGTATTGCAGCTAGAATCGGTACTGAAATAAATGGTTGTAATGCGGTTGCTAACTCAGGATCTTTTGACCCAGATAAAATTAAGCCTTTGACAGGAACTTTGGCGTTAGCAGCTGCTTCCAGCGTGAGTAGGGTGTGATTCATTGTGCCTAATTGTGTGCTAGCGACAATTATTAGGGGCAATTTAAGTGCGAAGGCTAAATCACGTATCGTATGATTTTGGGTTAAGGGAACTAATAGCCCGCCTGCACCTTCAACCAGATAATATCCTGATGTTAACTGCTGCCAGTGTGCCAAGATGTGATCTAATTGTATTGGTTTTTGTTCTGCCAATGCTGCGCGATAGGGGGCTTGTGGTGATGCATAAGAAAATACCGGTTTAATAATCGGCTCTTGTAACCCGGTTAAACAACTGACGGTAGCACAGTCGCTATCCTGTCCAGTTTGTACCGGTTTGAAATAATAAGCCGGCAAATTTTGTGAGTGCGCTGCAGAGAGTAGCAATGCAGCGACTAGGGTTTTACCGATGTCGGTACTGGTGCCGGTGATAAATAGACCATTTTTCATAAATGATTTTTTGCCGTGAGTAGATCAGTTGCCAATTGCTGTAATTGTATTTCACTGTTCAGCCATTTAACGGTAATGCGTAGCCTAGCCGTGTCTTTCGGCACTGTGGGAGGACGGATAGCACGGATGTCAAAGCCACGTTGCGATAAAAATTCACTGATGCGGGTTGCGCGTTGATTATCATCAATGCGTACAGAAATGATGGGTGTATCCTGGGCATTTTTTTCAACAGCCGTAGATAATAATGTACGCAAATACTGTGCACGCTTGCGAATGGCAATAGCGCGGCTTGCGCCAATTTCATCATACAATTTAATGGCTTCTTGTAGGAGTATTGCCAATGCCGGTAAAGGTGCGGTTGTGAATATAAAACTGCGGGCAAAATGCACCAGATAATCTCGCATAAAATGATTACCCGCCACCCAGGCGCCGGCAGCGCCTAGGGCTTTTCCTGCCGTATGGGTGCTGGCAAATACTTGTTCTGTCAAGCCCATTGTAGCCACCAGGCTTTTGCCCCAAATGCCAGTGGAATGCGCTTCATCGACAATGAATAAAGCTTGGTAACGATCGGCCAGCACGGCTAATTGTAGTAAATCGGCTTTTGTGCCTTCCATACTAAATATGCTTTCAGTCACAATTACTTTTAAACATTTTTGTGATTGATGGATTTTCAGTTGTTCTTCTAGATAAGTGTAATCTCGATGTGGAAATATAATTTTTCGCGCTTTGGATAATTGAATACCATCAATAATGGATGCGTGGTTCAATGCATCTGAAAATACTAAATCTTCTTGACGTAACAAGGCACTGAGCAAGCCTAAATTTGCCATGTAACCGGACGGAAATAACAAGGCAGTTTCACGATGGCTAAAATCGGCAAGTATTTGTTCGGTTTCTTCATGCAGTGCTAAATTTCCGCGTAATAAACGTGATCCTGTTGCGCCAACGCTTGTTTGTTGCAAACGCGCAAGCAATCGTTCGCTTAGTAATTTTTCCTGGGCGAAGCCTAGATAATCATTCGAGCTAAAATCTATACCGCAAGGCAGACGCAAACTGCGCGCCAGACCTTGGGATTTATAGTGTGATAATCTTTGTTGTAATTTGCTAGTGTGAGTTGACATGTGGCAAACGATAAATGTTCATCAAATGATTGTCAACCTAAATATATTTATTTGGTTGACAATTGCGAGATTAGTTTCGATAATAAATTTTTAATTAGTCACTGGCGCGAAATTCAAAAAATGCACGTCGTCCCGGCATGGATGCCGGGA